>NZ_CP091244.1:4337500-4343903 GCF_021650935.1 Thiothrix winogradskyi
CACAACTTGGGAACCTCGGCTGGCGGTCTGGGTTGTTTCCCTTTTGACAACGGACGTTAGCACCCGCTGTCTGTCTCCCGTGCTCGCACTTCCTAGTATTCGGAGTTTGCAATGGGTTGGTAAGCCGGTCAGCCGCCAGCCATAACAGTGCTCTACCCCTAGGAGTGATACACGAGGCGCTACCTAAATAGCTTTCGAGGAGAACCAGCTATCTCCGAGCTTGATTAGCCTTTCACTCCTATCCACGGCTCATCCCTACCTTTTCAACGGGAGTGGGTTCGGTCCTCCAGTACCTGTTACGGCACCTTCAACCTGGCCATGGATAGATCGCTCGGTTTCGGGTCTACTCCCAGCGACTGAACGCCCTGTTCAGACTCGCTTTCGCTACGCCTCCCCTATCGGTTAAGCTTGCCACTGAAAGTAAGTCGCTGACCCATTATACAAAAGGTACGCAGTCACCCCAAAGGGCTCCCACTGCTTGTACGTACACGGTTTCAGGTTCTATTTCACTCCCTTCACCAGGGTTCTTTTCGCCTTTCCCTCACGGTACTGGTTCACTATCGGTCAGTCAGGAGTATTTAGCCTTGGAGGATGGTCCCCCCATCTTCAGACAGGATTTCTCGTGTCCCGCCCTACTTAATATGTCCTTGAAGCATTTTCGTGTACGGGGCTATCACCCGGTATCGCTGGCCTTTCCATACCATTCCACTAACACTAAAAGATTCGGCTGTTCCCCGTTCGCTCGCCGCTACTGGGGGAATCTCGGTTGATTTCTTTTCCTACAGGTACTTAGATGTTTCAGTTCCCTGCGTTCGCCTTCCTTTCGGAATACCACAAAAGTGGTGGGTTTCCCCATTCGGAAATCTACGGGTCAATGCCTATTTGCAGGCTAACCGTAGCTTATCGCATGCTATAACGTCCTTCATCGCCTCTGACTGCCAAGGCATCCACCGTGTACGCTTAGTCACTTGATCCTGTAACCCGAAACAGTCTACTTCCTTTTGTGCTGGTAGACTCGGGTTACAGAGTGTCTATAATCTCGTAACGATCAATCTTGAGATATATAATCTTCTCAGTTATACATTTCGCCTTGATATTTTTCCATGTTGTTAAAGAACGACCTATCGACTTAGGTTGAACCGACAAAAGCCAGTGCAAAATAAACTGTGTCCTTTGGGGAAGCCAGTTCGCTTTGCGGTGACTTTTGGAGTTACTCGTGGTGTGTGCATTTATTGCAATGCCTTTTTGGTGTTATGTGCTTAGTGTCATTATGACTAATGTTACTGTGACATTGACCAGAAAGTGGTGGAGCCAGACGGGATCGAACCGACGACCTCCTGCGTGCAAGGCAGGCGCTCTCCCAGCTGAGCTATGGCCCCTGAAAACCTTTTGCGATGCAAGAGTGGTGGGTCTAGGTGGACTCGAACCACCGGCCTCACCCTTATCAGGGGTGCGCTCTAACCAACTGAGCTATAGACCCGTGTTCGGTACTAGAGCGCTTGCAATAAATGCGGTCTGCCAGACTACTTGTGTGGGAACTTGTGATCGTGTGAGCGACGTTTCTCGTAAAGGAGGTGATCCAGCCGCAGGTTCCCCTACGGCTACCTTGTTACGACTTCACCCCAGTCATCGGCCACACCGTGGCAAGCGCCCTCCTTGCGGTTAGACTACCTGCTTCTGGTGCAACAAACTCCCATGGTGTGACGGGCGGTGTGTACAAGGCCCGGGAACGTATTCACCGCGACATGCTGATTCGCGATTACTAGCGATTCCGACTTCACGGAGTCGAGTTGCAGACTCCGATCCGGACTACGGATGGCTTTCTGGGATTTGCTCCACCTCGCGGTCTTGCTTCCCTCTGTACCACCCATTGTAGCACGTGTGTAGCCCTGGTCATAAGGGCCATGATGACTTGACGTCATCCCCACCTTCCTCCGGTTTGTCACCGGCAGTCTCCTTAGAGTTCCCACCATTACGTGCTGGCAACTAGGGATAGGGGTTGCGCTCGTTGCGGGACTTAACCCAACATCTCACGACACGAGCTGACGACAGCCGTGCAGCACCTGTGTTAGTGTTCCCGAAGGCACCAAAACATTTCTGCTAAGTTCACTACATGTCAAGACCAGGTAAGGTTCTTCGCGTTGCATCGAATTAAACCACATGCTCCACCGCTTGTGCGGGCCCCCGTCAATTCCTTTGAGTTTTACTCTTGCGAGCGTACTCCCCAGGCGGTCAACTTAATACGTTAGCTCCACCACCAAACTCTAAAGCGAGCCTGACGGCTAGTTGACATCGTTTACGGCGTGGACTACCAGGGTATCTAATCCTGTTTGCTACCCACGCTTTCGTGCCTCAGCGTCAGTGTTGGTCCAGAGAGTCGCCTTCGCCACTGATGTTCCTTCCGATCTCTATGCATTTCACCGCTACACCGGAAATTCCACTCTCCTCTCCCACACTCTAGTCTTCCAGTATCAGATGCAGTTCCCAGGTTGAGCCCGGGGATTTCACATCTGACTTAAAAAACCGCCTACGCACGCTTTACGCCCAGTAATTCCGATTAACGCTTGCACCCTCCGTATTACCGCGGCTGCTGGCACGGAGTTAGCCGGTGCTTCTTCTGTTGGTAACGTCATTATCTTCCCAACTGAAAGTGCTTTACAACCCGCAGGCCTTCTTCACACGCGCGGTATTGCTGGATCAGGCTTGCGCCCATTGTCCAATATTCCCGACTGCTTGCCTCCCGTAGGAGTCCGGCCGTGTCTCAGTCCCGATGTGGCTGGCCATCCTCTCAGACCAGCTAAAGATCGTCGCCTTGGTAAGCCTTTACCTTACCAACTAGCTAATCTTACGCGGAGCCGTTAAATAGCGGCTTGCGCCTTTCCCCCGTAGGGCGTATGCGGTATTAATCCGGCTTTCGCCGGGCTGTCCCCACTACTCAGTAGATTCCCACGTGTTACTCACCCGTCCGCCACTGAATCCGAAGATTCCGTTCGACTTGCATGTCTTAAGCATACCGCCAGCGTTCAATCTGAGCCAGGATCAAACTCTTCAGTTCAATCTTTATCTTTTGAAATTGAAGAGCAAATCCATCGAAATTACGTATATATTACATTAACGTGAACTCAATGGTTGCTTGCTTCTGTGCCTCTCGACACAATCACAAGCCCCCACACAAGTTTTCTGGCTTCTTTTGTTAATCTGCGCTCTACTCCGTAAGCAGAGAGGGGCGAATCTTAAATGAATCAGGACTAGCTGTCAAGACATTTAAGTTTCAGTTTTTATTTGCTCGAAACACTAAGAAAACCTAATGCTGCGAGGAAATAAAAGCCCTGTAATTATTGATTCTGCTATTGTTTCAGGGCGTTTTTACGCCCTGAGTGAGCGGCGCATTATACAGACCACTCAGAAGCCGTCAACCACTTTTATGAAACTTTTCTGAAAGTTTTTAGCGAATATCCAACCAACCCACCCCATCCGCTTGATTTGCAAGCTGAATCCAATCTTGCTCACATCCTGCTCCGGTACACAATGCTTGGTAGGCATAATCCGGCAAGTTGTTATTCTCGCTTAAGTGCATCCCGACAAGATGCTGCAACTGGCTAAGATCCAGTTGTTCCAACAAATGGGTAGACTGTTTATTATCCAAATGACCGTAACGCCCAGCGACTCGTACTTTGAGCGACGGCGGGTAAGCACCGTTCGCCAACATAACAGCGTCATAATTGCATTCCAACATAAGCGCGTCCAAACGTTGGAGCATTTGCAGGATTAGCGGCGTGTGACTGCCGACATCCGTCAGGACTCCCAGCTTGTGATTGCCGTTGCCAAACACAAACTGGCACGGCTCACGGGCATCGTGCGGCACAGGAAATGGAGTAATTTGTAAGTCCTGGATTTCCAGCACCTGATGAACATTAACGTAATGCGTTTGGGCGAATTTAACATCCCGCATGGCATGGCATGTACCCACCGTGAGCCACACAGGGATATTATAACGGCGTGAAAGCCGCCCCACGCCAGCAGCATGATCGCCGTGTTCATGGGTAACAAGAATTGCTGTAAGCGATTGCGGCGGGCAACCGAGACGGTGCAATCGCCGCTCGGTTTCGCCCAATGTAAAACCGCAGTCCAGCAAAATACGGGTTTTGCCGGACTCGATGAGTGTGCCGTTGCCTTTGCTACCGCTGCCGAGGGAAGCAAACCGCAACATTAGCGCTCAAATTCAGACTTGAGACGCTCCAGCAATTGTGTAGCCACTGCTGGTTTCAAGGGGCTACCGTCAGCATCGCCAACCGTAATCAGGCTACGATTGCCTGCATCAGAGATTTGCACCTGATATTTGCCACCAACTTTCAACATATCCTTATCGGACTTGAGCAAGCGACTCAAGAAACCTTGCTTGCTGTCTTTGTTATCACCGTCGTAACTGGCAAGGTAAACACCATTTGCACGCTGCTGCCCTTCTATGCTCATGCCAATCCGCCCCAACATGACACCAGTGCGAATCCAGACATCATTAGCCGCACCACCGACAACCAAGCCGGGTTGCCCGCCTTCCAATTGCGTTAGCGCGACTGGCACGGCAGTTAACTTGGACTCAGCAACCGGAGCCGTTGCCGCCGTAGCATCACCACCTTGTAGGAAAACCATCAAGCGGTTCAGCATTTCTGCTTCCAATTCGGGGCGTGCCGGAGCGTATTGCCACTTCACCCCAGTACCACTGACGGACTCCTCAGCCCGCTCATGGCTAAGGTAGATATTGGTCGCTTGAGCAGCAGGACGTTCCAAACGAATTTTGAAACGATCGCGACTACCGGCGTCATACATGCCTTCAAACGCCTTACCGATGGTTTTGCGGATGAAGTCCAGCGGAATCTCAGCTTTGTTTTCAGCCCAATCGGTTTCCATAATGCCCACACGCGGCTCATCGCGCTTAACACCCACGCCCATTGCACGCCAAAACTCGTGCAATTTCGGCCAGACTGCTTCTGCGGGGGCATTGACTTGCAACCAGCGCACATTGCCTTCACGCATTAACTGAATCGCAGCATTAGTAGGCAACACCACTGCACCACCCTGCTGTGCGTCACCACGCGCCAAAGCCGCAGCGCTCACTGCCCCACCGGGAATAGTGGCGTAAGTCGGATCATAGTCAGGTGCATTCAGGTCGGGGGGAACTTCCAGCGCATTAACGCTTTTATTGTTTTTGTAATCCACCCGATCACTGACTGCATCAATGTTCAAGCCGGAACAAGCAGACAGCATCAGAACTGAACCGATAAGCATCACTGGACGTGACAGAGGAAGCATATTCATAGAACTCATTGTCTATTCCGTTTAGAAAACTAACACTCAATACCGGCTTGACGCATGGCTGCCAGCACTTGGGGCTTAATAGCCTCAGAACACGGGACAAGCGGTAAACGTATGCCGCGTTCATCCCCAAAACCCATTTTCGCCAATGCCCATTTAACAGGCATAGGGTTAGGTTCAAGGAATAAATCGGTATGCAACGCTGCTAGTGTAGCATTGATACGGCTTGCTGTTTCCCGATCACCTGCCAAAGCAGCCGCACACATCTCATGCATTGCCTTGGGCGCAACATTGGCAGTGACAGAAATATCACCTTTACCGCCCATCAGAATCAATTCCATTGCCGTCGCGTCATCGCCGCTGTACAAGTCGATGCGGTCGCCGCAACGTTGTAAAATGTCGGCAGCACGCTCCAAATTGCCGGTCGCTTCTTTAATGCCGACAATATTGGGGATCGCCGCCAAGCGCTCAACCGTTTCAGGCAACATATCACACGCGGTCCGCCCCGGCACATTATAAAGAATCTGTGGAATTGCCACGCGCTCAGCAATCAGCTTGTAATGCTGATACAAACCTTCTTGCGTTGGCTTGTTGTAATAGGGCGTCACCAGCAAACAGGCATCTGCGCCATCCTGCATCGCAATTTCAGTCATTTCAATCGCTTCGGCGGTGCTATTGGAGCCAGTGCCTGCGATGACCGGAATTTTACCCGCCACCAAATCAATCACACGTTTCATGACATGCCGGTGTTCCTTGTAATTCAAGGTTGCCGATTCGCCGGTTGTGCCGACTGCCACAATAGCGTCGGTGCCGTTTTCCAAATGGAAAGCCACCAGAGCTTCCAACGCCGCCTCATCCACGTCCCCATTGGCTTTCATCGGGGTTATGAGTGCCACCATACTGCCGCGAAACATGCAAATCTCCAAAAAATAGTTTGACAGCATACTACTGAGGCGGGTAATGAAACACAAGCATTACACGAAAGGAGAATGCCATGACAACCCCAACCCTCGGTACACCTGTACCTGACTTCACCCTAGCCGCTACTTCTGGCCAGACCTTCCGCCTATCCGATTTTCAGGAAAAAGCC
>NZ_CP091245.1 GCF_021650935.1 Thiothrix winogradskyi
TATTAACAGTAGGCAACACCAAAGGCGGGGTGGGCAAAACCACGCTGGCGGTCAACATCGCCATAGCCCGCGCCCTCGCAGGCCGTGACGTGTGGCTCGTCGATGCCGACCGCCAAGGCACGGCACAAATGGCAATCAGCATCCGCGCTGATGCGGGCATCCTTCCTGGCATAGCCTGTTCCCAATACGCCGATGGCCCGGTATTGCGCGGGCAGGTGCAGCAGCAGGGCAAAAAATACGATGACATCATCATTGACGCGGGCGGGCGCGACTCGACCGCACTCCGGGCGGCACTGGTGCTGTCGGATGTGTTGCTTGTCCCCTTCCAGCCGCGCAGCTATGACGTGTGGGCATTGAATGACATTGCCGCACTGGTGGATGAGGCGCGGAGTGTGCGCGATGGCCTACGGGTGTATGCGGTGCTGAATTGTGCCGACCCCGGCACGACTTCCACCGACAACAGCGAAGCCGCCGCAGCGGTGGCAGATGTCCCGCAGTTTGAATACCTCCCTACCCCGATCCGCAGGCGCAAGGCGTTTGCCAATGCCGCAGGCCAAGGGCTGGCAGTGCTGGAACTCAGCCCCAAAGATGCCAAGGCGATTGAGGAACTCAATCATATTGTTTCAGCATTGTTTTAATATTAAAGCAATAGTGAAAAACAGTTAAAAACGTATCAGGATGAGTGCAAATGACGATTACCAAAGCAAAGCCAAAAACCACTAAGCAAGAAGCCGCCACCGCTGATTTTATCGCAGGTGCGCCCGATTCCGGCACGGCAACCAAGGGCGTGAAGAAGGGCAACAAACAGCAGATCAGCCTCACCATGTCCCCCGCTCTGCTTGCCAAGGTGGACGCGCTGGCGGAGAAGATGGGGCAGTCACGCGCCGCCGTGATCAATATGGCGGTTTACCGGGCTGTGGAGTTGGGGTAATGTTCAAGCGCAGCGTCCCGCTTGAGCGCGGTGTTAGGCATTTGCATTTTGCTTGCTTTTTCTATCGACCTCAGCTTGGCAGAGTTTGCATATTCCGTTATGACCATCTGGCTTTGTCTTATTCCTATGGAAATCAGACAGGCTTTTTTCGACTTTGCACGATTGGCAAGTTTTTCTTACCGTACTCTTCATTTTAACCCCCTACACAATTTCAGCTTTGAAAGGAATTACGCCTTTTCTCTGTGATTCAGCGATATATATTCTACTGTCAACTTCTGACACGCCAATACGCTGGGCGATCTGAACAGCGTCAATTTTCCCCTCTTCGCGGATCATCTCCAACGCAAATGCAGATACTTGTTTTACTCGTTTAAGGTATTGATTTCCATAATAGGTCAAGACACCGCCGACAATAAGTATCACAAATCCCCCGCCTACTGGGCCATTACCTAGATTATCTATAATAAACGAAATAGCTAACACCATTAGAGCTATACCCCAAGCAAATCTTTTCATTCTATTTCTCCTTGCCCAGTTGGGTAAAAATCAGCAAGAACTTGGGCGTAATGAGTTCCTGACGTTTGAATTGTGGGGCGGCGCAGCCATCCCACACGAACTATGGGTATATTTATCAATATTTCACATTTAACCAATTAAGCCAAAAGTCACTATTGAAAGTATTTCTGCAATAAGGTTTGTTATTGATTCATAAACTGCTTCCATTATCAATAAAATAGCAGGGACTATATTTGATAATGTATCCAATGGATTTAATACAGTTCCTACTAAAACTCCAATAATGGAGTAAGATACTCCTATTCCAACTTCAGAAAAATCTACGGCTAAACCAATAACTGAATCAATAAACTGGGAGTCAGATCCTTTTGAGAATTGATATTTAACGTAAGCTAATTCTTTTGCAGGATAATTTGCAATGCTTGATATAGCATAAAGAATGTGAGATGCTCCATCCCAATTAACTAATGTTGGCATCCCATTGCCGTGGTGATTGTAAAGCATGAAATGGTAGCCATTTGCATATGTTCCCATCATATAGGCTTGTTCTAAATGGTCATCCCCCCAAAGTGAAAGCCAAGGTCTGTCATTCGCCCATGGTCTATCTTTTGACCGATCTAAATAGTCATGGTGTACTGTATTAATCCATATGGTATTGAAATCATCGCTACCACCATTCTGCTGCTGAATGACATGTTGTGATTCACATGATGTTCGTACAGAAGTGAAAGTTTCAATAGGATGCCTGATTTGACAGTATCCTTTTCCAATGGATTTAGTAAAAGCAAAAGAAGTTTCTGAGCATAACAAAGTGAAAATCAATATTAAAATAGTTGTAATTTTTTTCATTTTAGGTTAAACCCGTCCAAGCTCTTTTATCTTGCAGTCACAAGAAATAACTTGGTTTTGACAAAAAGGACATACCTCTGTGTCGCAGCCTATGACGTGAAACTGTTTTTTCAATACGGCACAGTCACTACAAGGCGAATCATCGTCATCAGATATAAAGCTTTCATCTCCATAAGGAATACGACTAGCTATTTTTTCATTAAAGGTGAATATTTTGATGAGTTGAGATTCATTTATCTTCTGTGGCCAGTCCTCAGAAACACTAACTCCATTATAAATAACGCTATTTTTTTTCATTATTTGATTTCTCGCAATGTAAATTGAACACATTATCAAGCTATTGCAGCAATTATACTATAACCGATTGTCAGATAGTTGTTATGTTCTTGGTCATTGCCGCTGTACTGGCTTCTGGGATTTATTAGGGGGAAAGCGGGTGGAAGTATTTAACACACTCATGGTTAGTTTCTCCGCATTTTTTGGGGTGTACAGCGCAATAGTTCATCTGCACAACCAACATTGTGATGTTACCCTACCTGCCAAAAACGCAGCGGCAAGAATGCTGCCGCCAACGTGGTTATTCATCGTTTTTTACTATTTTTTAAGTATCGTTTTAATATTAAAAAGATGTCTAAACGATATGAAGATGAGGGTTAAGCAGTGAAGCCGTAGCCACACTGCCCTACCCACTTGCCTTACGTGCCGTCACCCGCTGCCGCATCAGTCGCTACCGTATCGGTACACTTTTCCCCGCCTTGCAGCCGCTCAAACTCAGCCAGCGCAATGGCATAGTCAGCCGCCAAGTTTTCGGGATTATCGGGGTAGAGCTGGGCAAGTGCGAAGGCGGCACATTCCAGCGGTGAGAGCGTGCGGAAGTTGTCGCCAGACGTGGGGAACGGGGTAGGGTGCTGGTCTACGGATACAGTTTTATCCATAGGCGCAGTGCTGGGGCGTGAATCCGGTTTATTATTGCGCACGGACGGGCGCAGGTTGCTATCATGCGTTTGCATTTTCAATCTCCGTAATAGGTTGAAAGTGAAGTCCTGCCTCAGAGGTTCGTAGCTCTGGGGTAGGGCGACTACGTTACAAAAAGTTACAATTTCGGGTTAGTTGCCTCCTCGTTTTGTTTTGCCGATTGGTAAAGGGTTTCCAAGGTGAAATATTTCTGTTTCAGCGTTTCTGCTTGATCCCACAATGCGGTATCGTTGGTTAATTTAGAGTTGTGTTGCAGGGATTTAATTTCACCTGCCAACTCACGTAATTCTGCCTCCATGTTTTTTAAATTTTCTGCCGCATTAGCCGTTTTCTTTTCGTCAATTACTTGTTGTTGCCTGACCTCCCAGCCGCCGCCCATGTCTTCCCTGATTGCCTTGTTTAAGTAAGAGGGAATATCGTTAACAACGCCTTCCTGCTTTTTTGCCAGCGTGTAAGCAATGTTGCGCTCAATGCGCTTGATTCCATATTTTGTTTTATACTGCTTGGCAGTTTCCACACCAAAGCCAAGGCTTATCAGGCGTTCAATAATAGGGTGGGGTTGTTCCTTGGGTGGCTCTTCTTCCATTTCCAGTTTTAATGCTTGCGCTTTATCTGCTTGACGTATCTTAACAATAAACGTAATTCCTGTGATTTTTCGCCCCGTTTTTATATATTTCGTTTCAGAAATATTGAGTTCAGTTTGTTCTGAAATTTCTTTAACTGGTGGAGCTATTGTCCATCTTCTAAAATCTGCAAAAACTGGATAGGCTTTTTTGTCTACTCCTAGAATTTGGCGATATTCATCTAAAGCAAAGGTTTTTTCAAATTGATTTTTTTGTGCCTTTTCCGCCTTCCAAACCTCCATTTTTAAAAGCTCATAGAGACGAATACTATACGAGCTTTTAAAGTTTAGAACTGTATGTAATTTGTACTGAGTAAAACCATTGATACTATGTTTAAGCTGCAAAAGGTAAGGCTTAAGACAGTCATCAAATCTTACCTTAATAGTTCCAGAACCTCTAATATATTTAACATACGACAGCCAAACAGTTCCTTCAAAGTTTTTACTATCATTTTTTAAATATAATTTTTTTCCTAACAAATCATCAGCTATCTTTTCTACTTTTTCATATAAAGATTTATCGGTTTTCAAATCAAACATTTCAGCAAAACTTGAAATCTTTATTTCATAAAAACTGAAATCCTTGTCATCTTTCCCGATCTGTGAGGCAAGCAGCAAAACAAGTCGTTGCTCTCCTAATGTGAGCCTGTAGCGAGCTTCTATAAGATCGTTACTTTTCTTAATGAAAATTGGATTATCGTTTTTATCGGAATTTTGCATGAGCAGAACTTAACTATTGAGGCTTAAATTTAAAGCTCAATCCTATGAAATTTACAATGAGGTGTCAAGTTTCGTCTCAACATATTAGTTCACCCGCTTTTCCTCCATAGTTCACCCGCTTTTCCTCCATAGTTCACCCGCTTTTCCTCCATAGTTCACCCGCTTTTCCTCCATAGTTCACCCGCTTTTCCTCCATAGTTCACCCGCTTTTCCTCCATAGTTCACCCGCTTTTCCTCCATAGTTAAGCGAAAAAGCCTTTTATATTCAAACGCCTGCAAGCCCTTAAAGTATTAAAGTATTAAAGATTGTTAAACACACAAAGCGCGTGCGCGCGCGCGACCCCCTCAAGTTGACTGAGTTTTTGTTGTGTGTGTGTTTTTTGCTTCGCAGGGAAGGGGGAAGAAGAGGGTGGATATAACCGTATCCACCTTCAAAAGAACTTCAGCCTGTTGTCCTTCCACTCCTTGGCATCCACCACGCCGGACTGATACAGCCCGTGCCAGTCGTAGAAGAACGGATACCAGCCAGACCCACCACCGGGCTTGAACAGCACCGCCAGCATGAAGCACACGCCGACAATGCCCCACGCTATGCCGTATTCCCCCGCGTTACCCGTGCGCAGTCTGCCGCCGAACAGGTGGAAACGGCGTTCAGCGTTGGGGGTGAACGGCACACCGGAAACCGTCAGCGAGTCTGCCAGCACATGGGTAAGCCCGCCGTAGGCAAACGCGGCGAGGATGCCGTGGAAGTCCCACAAGCCGAGCGCGAAGGCAAGCCCACCCGCCCAGTACAGCACCACATGGGTAACGCCCCGGTGTTTGACCTTGCGACCGCCCAGCTTTTCCAGCACCCATTCCAGCCAATCGGGAGCTGTCGAGCCAAGCAGCGCAACCGGGACAAGGGCAGGGGCTACCAAGGCAGTGGTTGCCCCGGCAATTGCCAGATGGTTAATCCATTTCATGGTTCACCCCCAGCCGTCTTCCTCCCCTCGCCCCTTGAGGGAGAGGGGTTGGGGGTGAGGGGTTCTTCCATCGGTACAGCCGACACCTTGCGCAACCACCCGCCAATCCGTTCCGCGTTCTTCGGGTCACACATCCCAGCCAGCAGCAAACGGCTTTCCATGATCTTGGCTTCTTCGCCGATGAGCTTGTCTTGCGAGCTAGCGACTTTTTCCAAATAACCGACTTGTTCCGTGGCTTCGGTAATGCCTTCCTTCACGCGCACCGCAGAACGCGCCTCTAAGCTCCTGTAGAGGGCTAACTCCCTTACGGCATGGTTACGCCCTGCTATAGCCGTTACGAAGTCAGCAACGGCCTTTGCGGTGTCTTTACGGCGCACATACTCGCGGTCTTTCTCCCTGTCGAGTTCTTTCCCGGAGTAAAGCGGCATACTGGCGACAATTCCAACGTAGGATTTGCCCAAGCCGGTGGCGGTGTCTTGCAGGTCGAGAACATCGCTGGAACGGATCGCGGCGCGTAAATCCACGTCGATGTCAAACTTGCTGCGTTCCGGGTAGCAAGCCAGTACCGCCTTGAAAATCGCGTCAGCGTCAAGCGCAGGGGCTTGCACGATAGCGGCGGGTTTGTCGTGGTAGTCCAAGCCATCCCCCGCCATCGTGGGGATTTGATACGGTTTCACCGCCGGGGGCTTTTCCAGTTCACTTCCAACCTTCCAAGGCCACCAAGCCGGGGCGGTGTCGCTGGATACTTTTGTATCCTCTGCCTCAGTACCAGCCGGGGCAGTGATCCCCGCCAAGCGCAGGGTTTCGGCTTTGGTGGCTTCGTAGTCGCTGTCTGTTTCCGCGTTGGCACTAATCGGCGCGAGCAGCACGGCGACCAGTGCCAAGGGCTTTAAGACCGCCCAGAACGGCGGCGGCTTCCCACCAGCCAGCGGCGAGGCAGGCGACGAGGAACGCCCACATGAGGAGGTTGGTTGCGTCATAGGCTACTTCTGAGTTGAGTCGGAAAATTTGCGGGTCACGGCGCATCACCACCGTGCGCAGGTTGGGCGGCAGGCGTTGTTCTTCGCTGGCAGCGATCACGAAAACCCGTGAGGCAAGTACGCATTGCCGCGCAATTTGCAGCTTGCGGCCTGCGAGCTTATGCGCGTCGTCGATGAACAGCACCGCTTTGGTGTCTTTGCAGTAGTCCGGCAGTGTTTCAGCGCGTTGGTATTGTTTGAGGGCTTTCCACGGGGCGCGGGCGTTGTGCCAGTCGGTTTTTTCTTCCTCCTGACGTTTGGCTTCCCACCATTTTTCCACGTCGGGTTCATCGCTCCACGCCACCAAGGGGCGCAGGGTGTGCAGGTAAAGCGGGGCGGTTTTCGACTTGGTTCCCCAGATTTCAGCGGCGTTTTCGTACAGGCGATCGACCCATTTGGACTTACCGGAGTCGTGCGCACCCGTCACCAAGATCGGGCGTTTGGTGGAAATGGCTTCTTCGCTGATGGTGTTGCCCATCCGTTGGGTTTTGGTCACGTACAGTGGGACAGCGTAACCGCTGCCATTGGCGCGTTTTTGCCCCGTGCCACGGCGTATTTTCAGAAATTCCATGCCTTATTTTGTTTATTTGTCGTCTGTTTTTTTTGGAAAAATCAGCCACAGCCCCAAAAAAGTGTAAGGGGTCAAAGAAAAACGGCTGATGTCCTGCCCTGTCCTGCAAAAATGCGGTTTTGACGGTCATTCGAGCGTTCAAAATCACGGGAACGATAGGGGTAAAAAATTTATTTCATTTTTATGATAAAATCAATCTATAAAATGGTATATAGAAAACGCTCGTTTTATCAAGCCCAATACGGCTTAAACGAAGTGGTTTGTTTTGTACTATAAAAGTATCGAAGAAACAAGACATCGGTTTTCGCTGGACAGAGGGATGGAACATGGCAAATTACGCTTACCTGCGCGTCAGTACTGATCAACAGGACTTGGACAACCAACGCCACGGAATCTTGGAGTACGCCAACCAGAACGGCATCACGGGCGTACAGTTCGTGGAGGATTCGGTAAGCGGTAAAGTGAAATGGCGAGAACGGCGCATTGGTGACTTGCTGCTGAAAACCATGCAGCCGGGGGATACCGTGATCTTCGCGGAAATCTCGCGGATGGCCCGGTCAACCTTGCAGGTTCTGGAAATGTTGGAACATGCCACCACCACCAACTTTCATGTTCACGTTGCCAAGCAGCGGATGCGTTTCGATGACTCCATGAACTCGAAAATCACCGCCACGGTGTTGGGGCTGGCGGCAGAGATCGAGCGTGAATTTATTTCCATGCGTACCAAGGAAGCACTGGCGAAACGCAAAGCCGATGGCATGACCTTGGGTAGACCGAAGGGCAGGGCGGAGACAGTGAAACTGGATGCCCACCGCGAAGAAATCAAACGCTACCTTGCCAAGGACATCAGCAAACGCGCCATTGCCAAGCTGGTGGATTGTTCCAAATCCACCCTCTACAACTGGCTGGAACGGGAAGGGCTGAACAAGAAGAAACCCAAAGCCAAGCCCAAGGCAACAGAAACCACACCATGAGCGAAACACAACAAGGATATGGCAGTTTGGAACAACAATTGAAAGCACTAGAAAACAGCGTACATACCATTACCACCGACCCGGCAGCAAGCCACTGGCTGAAACGTGCGGTAACGGAATTGTGGGAACGTGATGTGGTGGATGCCCTGAATGATTTGGATGTGCTGCGGGATCTGCTGGAAGCCAAACACCAAGCACACGTACTGACTCTGAAACGCATGGTAATGAGCGATAACGGAACGCGCCACTGATGAGTTTTAACCGCCTTTCTTTTAAGCTGGCGGTGCTGGTTGCTGCTGCCACTGTTGTTTTGTTCCTGGTCATTGCTGCTGTGCTGACTTCGGGGATTTATTAGGGGGAAAGCGGGTGGAAGCCGCCGAACGTCCGCGCTCCGTAGCGTGTGCCTGTGCCAGCCCGTCGGTGCTGTCGCGCTCTAGCGTGTAGGTCGTGCCTCTTTTCTGGCGTTACCGTGTGGCAAAGGTGAGTAAAGAAAAGGCCGCAAGCGTTCGCGTTTGTCACTTCCAGTGGCGGCGTGGTCGCACAGCGATGTTCCTTTGCAACGCCGCAAGCGGCTTATGCAAATCCGTTGAGGTCAGCCAATTTTTACATAATCTTGAACAATTAGGCGATATGCGCAAGCGCACACGGCAGTAGCCGCCCTGCGGGTCGCCTAATTCAGATTATGCAAAAGTCGGCTGGCAGTGTCCCCCGACCCGCGTTGCTAAGCGGGGTTCTGTGATGTCGCTACGCGGTTTGTCCCCCGACAGTCTCGCTACGCTCGCTTTGCGGGGTGCGGTGCGGTCACTGCGTGGCGTGTGTGCCGCGTTGCGGCAAGATCGCCTCAGCTAAAGCTCAGGCTCATAAAGAGCGCGAGCAGTTGCCCGCAAGACGCTCCCGGTTAGCCGGTGATTGCTCCAGTCTGTCGCCGCTTACGCTCAAGCCCCTATGCTCACCTACGCCATGCCCATTCACCGCTATTGCTACCGCGTTATTGTCCGGCTACGCCGCACACGCGGCAGCGCGGTCAATGGTCACGGCTACGGTGGCTTCGGGTCTTGGCTTCAGCGTCGCCAGCCTTCCACAATGTCGGCGGGTTGGTGTTGTGGGTTTCTATACGTGCCGTGCGCCGCCTCCCTCAAGGTCACTTCGTGAATATTATTTAATGAACAGATGCATTTGATTCAGAAGATATTGTTTCGTAAATTAAAATGCTAGGTTCAATAACTTCATTTCCATTTTCATGGGTTGATGTTGTTTCATAAGATAAAATATCTTCTTCTAAAATATTAGCCAGCTTTTTGAATTTTATCTTCAGTGTTTTTTGATCTTGATATAAACCATTCAATACTTCCAAGCTTGTTATATATTCTAGTCTTGTCTTTAGTAAAGATGCCCATAAGACCATCGTTTCTAAATGATCTAATGATTGTTCCGTATTGCCATTTTTTATGTTGATTTCAATATCTTCGATTTTTTGTTTTAGGCTCTCACAGTCCATGTTTATTGCTATGTTTCGAGCAGCTTCCAATTCTGCTAAGGTATCAGAACCATTAATATAATTGGGCTGCTGTAATTTTTCTGTTAACGACTGAATGGCTAGTCGTAATGATGATGACTTTTCTTTGTTTTTGTTGATTTCCTCATCATTAGACTTGTATTTTTCATAAAGAATGTTAACTTTTGACACTACGGTGTCTTGATAGCTTTTAGTCATTTTTTCTCTCGTATTTATATTTAATGAAATGTGTTGTTACTTAAAATGCCTAGGTTATTTATGTAATATAGCTTTGCTGACATAAAAGTCAAAAAATCCTCAAGATTTTTTGCCAAAACAAGAGCATCTTTTGAACGTCTTCTATTGATTTGATGGGCGACAATGTTAATTATATTTTTTACTTCAATACAGTCTTTCTCTAAAAATGATGATTTGGCATATTTCCACCCATCTTTGGTGGTGTCGCTTGATATTCCACTATCATACTTAATAAATGCAGCATACAGTTCTATTTCTTCTCTATTTTGTTTAAAATCATTAATGATATTTTTTGGCGCGTTTAATATTGTTGAATTTGATTTGTGTATTGATAAGGTCGACTCATTTTGAACAATATTATTGTTATCAGTGCCAAGAAGTATTTTGTCAAAACTTATATGTCTATTTTTTTCAATCCAATCATCACATTCATCATGAGATCCTAAAAAAACAAATACATGGGTATCTTGATTGAAAATGGTAATCAACCGGCATCCATCAGAAAGATTGTATTTTCTACAATGCCTAATACGATTTTCGCCATTTGCAGTTTGTCTGCTAGTGAAAATTTCTTTACTTCCAAATAAGTTATGGTTTTGTGACTTCGCCCACATACTTAAAACTTTCTCGGAAATTTTCCTGTTCTTCCCATTTTTCTTATACATCGCATAAACGGATGGCATAAAGTCATGGTGAGTTAGGTATCTCATTGGTGACTTCCTAGTAAAATATATTAACGGAGTTTTATCGACAACAGATAAAACCCCGCATTGACACTCTTATAACAAAAAAACAACAAGAAAGAGTATTATTATTACTCTTGCCTTAACTTTATAATTTGTTCGTCTCAAAAATAGCCAGAGCATTCTGAAACCTTTTCTCGGCTGCATCACTCTGATAATGAAATATTTTATATTCCCGATAAAATGAATCAAGTTTTTTCAATGCTTCAATTAACTGAACTTTGGCATCAATAATATTTAGCTCTTCTCGGATTGCATTAATATAATGAGGGATATTTGCATGATGCTCATCAATATCATGATGAATTTTTTCGGAGTATAACGCAATTCGTGCACAATGTTTTTGTTTTACTTGATCTTTATAGCTTGATATTTCATTGTCAAGATCATCATCGCTAGAATCATTAATCTCATTAGGTAGAGTTAATGACTCACTTTGTTCTCTGATATTGTTTATGATTGTTTTTTGTTCTTCAATCTTTTTTAAGCAATTTACTTTACGTTCCTTTAGCTTGTTGCAAGCTTGGCGAGCAGTAACAATGCTATCAATAAGTGTTTTATACGTAGCATCAAGTTCTACTTGCAATTCATCAATTGTTTCAACTGAAATAGAAGATGTGTTTTCTTTACTATCACACTGAAGCTGATTGGTTATTTCCGAGTCGCCATAATAATTATGATCTTGTGATACTAAAGATGATGATGCTTCATCTATTGGATTTGAAGATAATTCGTTGTATTCATCCATAATATTCAATGCCCAATTTATAAGTTTTAATGTCTAAACTTATAAATTTGTATAAAAAAAGTCAACTTTGACTGATAAGTGGTCATTACACTTACCATCCATAATTTATGTTTTCCTGCTTAAATGTATGTAACTATGTAAAAAACTCCACTCGATCGTCAAATCACTACCCAAACAGCGGCAGGAAACCAAAAAATTGTTTAAAGGTTTTGCAAGGTGTCTGGCGGTCAATTTCTGATCATGTCTTTCCTTGGGTGATGGGGCTTCCTTGCGTTTTCCAGCCCGTCCCGCCAGACACCCCGCAAGATTATAAACAAGGCACGCCGTGCAACTACCGCCCAACTGAAACACGTTTCAGATGGTCGATAGTTGACGGGGAAAGGCTGTTTATTACTCAGAAATTGTTCAGAAAATCAGTACCTTATGTCGGGCTTTAATGGTTTAAGTCTATGATTTTTAATATAATTTAAGTCTACAGCATACAGAAAGCCACTGGTTTCAGCAGGTTAGTTATGCTGTGAGGCTACACCATGAGACTGAAAGACGTGGCGACCATTCGCCTTGATTTTGCCGCTGCTGATTTTTGGTTAGTCCGCCGGGGTTCACTGGAAACCATCGGGCAACCTACCCGCACTTTTTCCCCTTACCATATCGGTATCCGTGTCGAGCAAACCGGGCTTATACTGCCTGACTACCTGTATTATGTGTTTGTAAATTTTCACCAGATTGGGCAATGGCAGCCATTGGCTCATGGCACGTTAGAGCTGGTGCATATCCGCGCCGAGGACGTGCGCAATATTGCGCTATTGGCGGTTTGAGAGGTGAGGGGCTACGCCCCTCTCCCTTTTTGAGAGAGGCGACAATGGAAATAAAAATACCCAGCATCGAGGCGCAAAAACGCTTCATCTTTGAACAGGGGACTAAGGAGGCGATCCGGCAGCTAGAACAAAACCTAACCGCGCCCGTGGTGCAGGATTTGGCGATAGATGAAACCCAGTACAGCACCGAACACTTGTTGCCAGAAGGACGCTGGAAGCCGCCACACCCAGACATTGCGAATGCTTACATTGAGCAGTTCAAACGCCATTCACCGTACCAAACCGATAAGGCATTGGCGGAATGGTTGGGGATGCGTGGCAACAATGCAGAACGCCGCATCCGTGCCTATCGGGATGGCAGCGACAGCCCGCCGTATGGGGTTTGGCGTAAGTTGTTGGTGGCTTCCGGGCGTGTTCCACAGGAGATTATCCCGGTGATTGCGTTCATGCGCTGAGGGTTGGCGGAGCAACTGACTTTTTATCAGTTGTTCTGAATATGGTTGTTTTTTAATCTATCCCGTAAGTCCATGCAGCATCAGTGACTTACGCGGCTTTTTCACAAGGTTATCCCCGGTTTTTGGGGATAACATCACGGTGCTGGATGGGTGGATATAGTTGTATCCTGATGCAATGAAGGATATAATTATATCCACAATCAGGAGGATAACCGCATGACCGATACCAGCCAGTTTCAAGACCGCTACCACATCCGTTTCCGGGGACGCAGGACAACCGTAACACTGGATAAAATACTATCCGAGCTTATCGCCATGTCGTTTGGTTTGACCCCGGATCGGACAGACTACCATTCCACCGTGCAGCAGTGGCTACAAGCCACCTTGACCGACAAGCTGGGGGAAAACGTGCCGGGGGGAAGCCATATCAGCCAGTATGCGCGGAAATATGCCATCGAGGAGATAGCGCGGCGGGAGTTGGTGGAACAGTTGTGGGATTGGCGGATAGGAACAAATGGATAAGAACCACGTTTTTTATAGCCGATCAAGCCCAACGGCGAACACGACGGGCTTCAGTGATGATCTCTGGTGGTGGGTAATCCCTACGATCATTTGGCAACAGGATAGCACTCAGAAGATGTTCCCTAAATTTTTCCAAACCTTGAACACGATTTGCTGATGTGAGGCGGGACACTTCTTCCCTATTAACTTCAATTCTATAGCGTTCGTTGAATGAAATTAAATTACGGTCATAAGCGGCATGATGGAGCTTGCATAGTGCAATACCATTCCTAGTTTCGTCTGTACTGGTGGTTGCAGCAACAGGAATGATATGGGCAGCATCAATCAATTCGAGCTGAACCCCACAAACTGCACAACGATGTCCATAAGCACCCAATACCCTGCGCCTAAAATCACTAGCCCGAAATTTTCTGGCAATTTGGGACACGACTGTTTGTCGTTCCTGATTTGTGATCGTGATAATGGTATCTTCTTGCAGTGTGTCTACGGTATTGAGCAAACTCATATCTGCTGCCGCCTCCCCAGATTCATGCAATGATGCTGCGTTTAGTGCATACTCAACCAAAAACTCAGGGCGAAACGCTACCGCAATTTCCCCATTCTGGCGATGATGAATAGCAAAAGCATGGGTATGGGCATTCTGAAGCGTTTCTTCCTTGATCTGGATGGATGGTGAGTTAGATGCCTGTCCTTCATGTCTTCGGATGTCGAAACCAACAAAAACACCATAACCATCATGCCAACCAAGTAGAAGGGTTATCTGCCCAGGAATACTGCTCGGCACAACGCCAGTCAGTTGCACCCTGTATTCATTGCTTGCACGCGCACTACCACCCCCATGTGTACAATTCCAAATGTAGGCACGTATATCAAAACCTTTTTCATCAGACTGGAATAAGCGTAGTTGGAAAGGTTTCGTCGCATCTAACACGAGAGCTTGCCAACCACTGTTATCAACAGCCTGTAATATTTTCAAGAACAGTTGTTTAGAACTGAGGCGAGACATAGGGGCTACCCTTCAAACTTGTCGTTTTAATTGGTGATTGTGTGGAGAGTATCGGATTATCAAAACGGAACAAGCTTCCTTTTAGATACTCTTCTGAAAGTTCAGAAGCCATCCACTTTCTACTCAAGTCTTCTGCAACTTTGCCAGTAGTATTTGAACCTGCAAATGGATCAAACACCAAGTCACCTTCATCAGTCAAAAATTTGATAAAAAACTCGGCAAATCCAGCAGGGAATCGGGCTGGATGAACTTTCAGTCCTGCTTCTCGGCACTGTTTCTGGTAAGAGCTATTGCTATCTGTATTTGCGAGTTCTAATAAATTGGGTGGAATAGCACCGCCATTATTACGGCTGAACTTGTCAGATATATCATGCCCACTTGGGCGCAACTTCGCTTTATATCCGTCTTTCAGCAGCTTCTTCATGCTGTCACTGTAGGGCTTCAATACTTTGCGGTTATCTGCTTTGGGATTTTTCGACTTGGAAAGCCACCAAACGACATTCACGCTATCCTTGACTCGAATGCGGCGGACATTCACCCATTCCGCTGGTGCTGGCAGACGGGCTGGATTGTAGTGGTAGAATTCTTGCGCGAGATAGAAGCCCGCTTCTTTAACCAGTCTGACAAGAAGCTCAAACATATAAATACTACGCACAGGGAAGCCGGGCATATATGCCCCACCCAAGTCGAGAACAAAAGAACCCTCCGGTTTCAGGATTCTATGGAGTTGGCTTGCGAACCCCATGAACCAGTCAACGTACTTGTCCTCATCTTCGTTCCCGTACTCTTTCTTGCGTTTCAGGGCAAAAGGAGGGGATGTCAGAATCAAGTCAATGGATTCGTCCGCAATGCTTGGCAGAAATTCCAGCGTATCGCCTAGGTATGCTTGACCTAGAGCCGTTTGATAGAGCAGTTTTGAGGGTTGTGATTTCATGGTCGGCATTCTCGCATATATTACAATACTTTGTTAGACTACTTAGTAATACCTCCGACTATTGGGGATGAAATCCATGTCACAAGTTGTTTCCATTGCACCTACCTCTATCAAACTGGACGTAGACACCAAAACTCGCCTGCAACGCTTGGCAACCTCGCGCCAGCGTTCCACCCATTGGCTGATGCAAGAAGCCATCCGCCAGTATTTGGAGCGTGAGGAACAATTGGCGCAGTTCCGCGACGAAATGCAAACCGCGTGGGATGATTACCAAGACACTGGCTTACACGTCACTGGCAAAGAAGTGTTTGCTTGGATGGAAACATGGTTCACTGATAGCGAAGCCCAGCCCCCCAAATGCCATCATTAATTTTTAGCCATACCGCCCTACTGGACTTAGAGCGGTTACGGGCATTCTTACGCGCCAAAAACCGACCAGCCGCCCGCCGTGCCGTGGTCAAGATCATGCAAGGGTTGCAGGCACTGGAACAGCACCCGGAGCTAGGTCACACGGTGGAAGACCGACCGGAAGACTACCGCGAGCTAGTGATTCCCTTCGGCAAAGACGGCTACATTGCCGCCTACCGTTACGCGGGGGATTCGCTGGTGGTGTTGGGTGTCCGCCATCAACGCGAGTTACAGCCGCCTACCCTGCCCTAAAAGTCTCACCACTGGCGCGACAAACTGCCTGATATAGACTATCATCCTACCATCGTTATGATACGGTTTTAATATTAAAAACGGTGAAATATGA
>NZ_CP091246.1 GCF_021650935.1 Thiothrix winogradskyi
GGCATTTGGCGACACTGGAGCAACGCCAACAAGCACTAGCAGGCTTTAGACCTCAAGTGAACCTTTCAGGTAATGCCAGCTATGCAGCCGAGCGTGATAGCCTGACCAGCAAAACAGTGGATGGCAATCAGGCAAACTATGCCCTGACACTCGATCAACCCCTATATAACCAAGGTGTTAAAGCCAATATTGCCAAAACAGATGCGTTGGTAAGGCAGTCAGCCGCAACCTTGGATGCAGTGCGGCAAAACCTGATAGTGCGGGTAGCCACTGCGTATTTTGAAACCTTGCAAGCTCAGGACAATTTAACCTTTGCTAAAGCAGAAAAGGCGGCGATTAACCGCCAATTGGTTCAGGCAAAAGCCTATTTTGAAGCGGGGCGCTCTGCCATTACAGATGTCAAGGAGGCGGAAGCCAGTGATGCCACTGCACAGGCGCAGGAAATTGCAGCCACCCAACAACTGGACATTGCCCGCGAACAACTTCGGGTACTGACAGGAAGCGTTTATCCTTCGTTGGATGTACCTCGTACTAATATGCCATTAGCCATGCCAACCCCCAACAGTATTGACGCTTGGGTTAACATTGCCAAACAAAACAACCATCAGCTACGCGCCAGCCAACAAGCTATGGCTGCTGCCCAAAAAGGGGTGGCGGTACAACGGGCGAATAAGTTACCAACGGTAAACCTGTTTGCTAAACAAACTGGCTCATACCTCAACAATGATACTTACATCAACCAACGCAGCAATGATGTGGCAGTGGGTATCAGTGTCAGTATGCCGCTATATACTGGAGGAGCAACCACCTCCAAAATCCGTGAGGCACAGTTTACGTTCCAGCAGACGCAGCAGTCATACAACCTGCAAGCCAGTCAAACAGAACAACAAGTGCGTTCTGCCTTCCTAAGTATCCAGTCCAGCATGAGTCAAGTAATAGCTAATCAGCAAGCATTAGCATCTGCGGAAACAGCCACCCAAGCCACCCAAGCAGGTTTTGAAGTGGGGACACGTACCGCAGTAGATGTGCTTAACGCTGTCCGGGCAGAGTTCCGGTCACGTCGTGACCATTCCCGCGCTCGTTATGATTTTCTGCTGAATACGCTTTTGCTACGCCAAGCCGCAGGAACATTGACTGAAAAAGACGTGATGGCAGTCAGTACCATGATGCGGGCCCAGAATTAGTGGTGATCCCTACAGCCACCAGTCCACTTGACTATTGCTTTTTAACTTGATGATGATTTACGCTGCACCCATGAGAAAACCAACCATCCACCGTCTGCTGTCGTTCCTGCTTGCCTGCGTCCTGCTGGCACAAACGGCTGTGGGCGTGGCGGGTTGGCATCTTGACATTCCCCATTCTGCACAGGACACCCACATAGCGCATTGTGCCGTTATGGAAAAACACGCTGCTGTCTGGAGTGGGCATGACCATAGTGGGGAAACCGATGAACGCGGCGAACAGCATCACCATTGCTGCCACACCGCACCGGGCAGCCTCGCTGTACCCGTAGCATCCTTGCCTTTACCACCAGCAGAATCTGCTACACTGATTCCTGCTTTTTCCACTGAACCCTACCGCAACCCGCTGGCTGACCTGCTGATCCGCCCACCCATAGCCTGACCGCGTTTTCATCAAACTTTACTTTTTGATTGTTTAAACCGGATTCAGGAATACACCATGAACAAGACACTGCTGGCGGCATTGCTGCCCCTATTCGTTGTCGGCTGCGCCGCAACCCCTGACAAAACCGCCCTGCAAGCACAAGGCATTAGCGTAGACGGTGCATCCACTGTGGCTTTCCGCAGCGTGCGGGTGGAAGGCACAACGCTGCAAGGCAGCCTGAAGCGTATCGGGCGTAATCCCGTCCATTTCGGGCATCTGGACTACACTGTGACCGACGCCAGCGGTAAAACCCTGCAAAGCGAGCAAACGGATTACAGCGGCGCAATCAAACAACGCCGTTCCCCGAACGCCTCACGTTTCAGCATCCCGCTCAAACAGGCATGGCAGCCGGGGGTACACCGCGCATCCATCGTTTGGCACGACCAGCCCCACCAACCTTAAAGGCGGAAAAACCATGCGAAAGTTACTTGCGGGGTGCGTATGCAGCCTGTTGTTCGCCTGTGCCGCCTTTGCGGGTGAAGGGCATGACCACGGCGAAGAACAAGCCGCTGTTGCCCCTGATTCCCCCACAGCACCACGTCTGGTGATGGAGTCCACCCAGTTTGAACTGGTTGGAACATTGGAGGGGGACGGCTTGCACCTGTTCCTCGATGACCACGCCAGCAACGTCCCGGTGACGGATGCCAGTGTGGAACTGGAGATTGCAGGGCAGCGCATTAAAGCCGAAGCAGAAGCCGATGGCAGTTACCATGCTGCCATGTCACAACCGCTCCCGGAAGGGGAACACGCGGTGATGGCAACCATTCTGGCAGGCGACACCAGCGACTTGCTGACGGGTAATCTGGACGTACACGCAGCGGATGCCATGCACCCTGAACCCACCGCAACCCCATCAGTCAACGGTTGGGGCTTCCTGCCCTGGCTGTTGGGGTTAGCCGTTATCGCCGTGGCTCTCACTGTATTCACCTTGCGGCACGACATCCGCGCACGAGGGAAAAAATCATGAACAAATGCCCCCTTCTGGTTTCCCTGCTGGTGTGCTTTCCCCTGCTTGTACTGGCAGGAGGCGATGGCAGCGATGGTCATTCGCACGGTGAAGAAACCACACCATTGACCGTTATCAACCCCAATACGCCACAACGCCAACTGGATGGTAGTGTGTTCCTGCCCAAGACAAGTCAACGTTTCATTCAGGTGCGTACCCAACCTGCCAAACTCGAAACCTTGCCGCGCAGCCTTATCCTGAATGGTCAGGTGGTCGCGGGTATGGATGCCAGCAGCAAGGTACAGGCATTGCAAGCCGGACGGCTCGACATTGCCAACGGTAGCCTGCCAGCGATTGGCGACAAGGTAGAAAAGGGGCAAGTCTTGGCGACCCTCACCCTTGCCAAAGACGCACAGGAAGGCACGAACCAAGCCGCCGAAGCTGCCGATTTGCAGGAACAACTCAAGTTGGCGGAACTGGAACAGCAACGCTTACAAGGGTTAGGCGATTTGATTCCGCGCCGTGACGTGGATACTGCCGCTGCGACAGTACGCAGCTTGCAAGCCCGTCTTGCCGTGTTCCGCAAAGGGGCAAAAGGCGTTACCGAAACCGTGCGCTCCCCCATCAGTGGCATTGTCACTGCTAGTTACGCCGCCAACGGACAAGCCGTACAAGCAGGCGACTTACTGCTGGACATCATCGACCCCAGCAAATTGCAGGTGGAAGCTGTCACGTATGACGCTGCCTTACCCGCTAACATTGCAGCCGCTAACGTCACCATTGGTAAGCAAACGCTTGCACTCCGCTACCAAGGGAATAGCCAACAATTACGCCAACAAGCCTTACCTCTGCGCTTCAGTGTAGAAGGTGAGGCACTTACCCAGCTTGCCGCTGGCTCACCCGTCCAAGTGACCGTGCAAACCCGTGAAACGCTGCAAGGTGTCGCTGTCCCCGCTGAAGCCCTCGCCCGTAACCCCAGCAACCAAACGGTGGTATGGGTCAAAACCGCCCCGGAACAATACGCCCCGCGTGTGGTGCAATACCAGCCGCTGGACGGGGAACGGGTGATGATTACCGCAGGTTTGCCAGACGGTGAGCGCGTGGTGGTGCAAGCCACCAATCTGATTAACCAGATCCGTTAGGGGGTTGCCATGTTTAACTGGTTATTGAACGCCAGCCTCGGCAACCGCCTGCTGGTGCTGGTGGCGAGTGCGATGCTGATGATTTACGGCGCGTTGCAACTGCCGCAAACCGCCGTGGATGTCTTTCCCGACCTCAACCGCCCCACCGTCACATTGATGACCGAAGCGGGCGGCATGGCACCTGAAGAAGTGGAACGCCTGATCAGTTTCCCGCTGGAAACCACCCTCAACGGCTTGCCGGGGATTGAGTCGGTGCGCTCGGTATCCAGTGCTGGGTTGTCGTTTGTGTACGCGGTGTTTGACTGGGATACCGATATTTACCGCGCCCGCCAGATGGTCAGTGAACGGCTGGGGACATTGGGCAGTAGTTTGCCGCCCGGTCTTGAAGTCCACATGGGGCCGATTTCTTCCATCATGGGCGAAATCATGATGGTGGCAGTGCCGATTGACCCCGCCAAGATTGACCCAATGGCGGTACGCGAGTACGCCGACTGGGTGTTACGCCCGCGCCTGTTGTCGATTGCGGGCGTGGCGCAAGTCATCCCGATTGGTGGGGAAGTGCGCCAGTTTCAGGTACAGCCGGATATGCGCCGTATGACTGATCTGGGCATCAGCCTTGCGCAACTGACGAATGCGCTGGAGGGGTTTGCCAATAACACCTCTGGCGGGTTTATGGAACTCAGCGGCAAGGAATACCTGATCCGCCACATTGGGCGCACTTCCAGTCTTGAGGATTTGCAGAACCTGGCGGTTACTGCCACGGCGGGGCAACCGATCCTGCTCAAACAGGTGGCAAGTGTCATCTTTGCCCCCAAGGTCAAACGCGGGGATGCGGGGTTTAACGGTCAGCCTGCGGTGATATTGGGGATTCAGAAACAACCCGATGCGGATACCATCCAGCTTACCCAAGCGATAGAAACCGCGTTGGAGTCGATGAAAACCAGCCTGCCGCAAGGTATGTCTGAACCGCGTGTGACCTTCCGCCAAGCCAGTTTCATTGAGGCATCCATCGGCAATCTGGAACACAAGTTGGTCTTGGCATCACTGCTGGTGATGGTGATTTTGTTCCTGTTTCTGGGGAATTTCCGTACTACGTTGATTTCACTGATGGCCATTCCGCTGTCGATTTTGTGTACGGTACTGGTGTTCCGCTATCTGGATTTGTCGATCAATACCATGACACTGGGCGGCTTGGCGATTGCGATAGGGGAACTGGTGGACGATGCGGTGGTGGGGGTCGAAAATGTCATCCGCCGCTTGCGTAACAACCGTTTGCACAAAACTCAACTTGCGCCCTTGAAGATCGTGTTGCACGCCACGCTGGAAGTGCGGTCGGCGATTGTGTACGCCACCATTATTGTGGTGCTGGTGTTTTTGCCGCTGTTCGCCTTGCCGGGGATGGAAGGCAAACTGTTTGTGCCATTGGGCATTGCCTACATTACCTCGATTCTGGTGTCGATGCTGGTGTCTGTGACCCTCACGCCGGTGATGGCGTATTACCTGCTACCGAATATGAAACAGCTTGACCACCCTGAACCGTGGTTGGTGCGCTGGCTCAAGCGCGGTTATGCCAAGGTGCTGGAAACCGTGCTGGATTTCCCGCGTACCTTGCTAGGGCTGGGGTTGGTGGCGGTCTTGCTGGCAGGTAGCCTTGTGCCGTTGTTCCCGACCACGTTTTTGCCGCCGTTCAATGAAGGCACGTTGTTGGTGAGTGTCCGCTTGACCCCCGGTGTGACCTTGGCGGAATCGGTACGCATTGCCGCCAAAGCCGAAACCTTGCTGCAAGACGTGCCGGAGGTGTCCCATGTCGGGCGGCGTTCCGGGCGGGCAGAACTGGATGAACACGCGGAAGGGGTACACAACAGCGAACTGGACATTGCCTTAAAACCGTCAGAACGCCCAATGGACGTGGTGTATGGTGACATCCGCGCCCGCCTTGCACCGTTGCCCGTCAACGTCAGCATCGGGCAACCGATTTCCCACCGTATCGACCATATGTTGTCCGGGGTCAGGGCGCAAATTGCCATCAAGCTGTTTGGTGATGACCTCGACACGCTCCGCGCCCAAGGCGAACGCTTGCAACAAGCACTGGCGACCGTTGACGGCGTGGCAGACTTGAACATGGAAAAACAAGTGCTTGCCCCACAAATCAAGGTGTATGTGGATTATGCGGTAGCGGGGCAGTACGGCTTGTCAGGGGCGGCATTGCTGCGGGAACTGCAAATGCTAGTGGATGGCGCAACCATCAATGAAATCGTCGATGGCAACCGCCGCTTCAAGCTGGTGTTGCGCTTGCCGGAGGCGGCACGTTCCACCACCCAATTGCAGGATTTGCTCATCAACACCCCGTTGGGGCAAGTGCCGCTCAACAAACTGGCGAAGATTGAGGAAAGTGACGGCCCCAACCAAGTGTCACGAGACAATGGACAGCGGCGCATTGTGCTTTCCGCCAACGTGCAGGGGCGAGCATTGTCAGAAGTGGTCGCGGATATGCGGGCAAAAGTTGCCGAGTTCCAGCTACCCGAAGGCTACTTCATCACCATTGGCGGGCAGTTTGAGGCACAGGAACAGGCAGCCCAGCGCATCACGTTGTTGGCAGCGGTAGCGGCGTTGCTGGTATTCCTCACGCTGTATAGCCGTTACCAGTCCACCACACTGGCATTGCTGATTATGGCGAATATTCCGTTGGCATTGGTCGGCAGCGTGATTGGCTTATGGCTGTCGGGGCAACCGTTGTCGGTCGCGGCACTGATCGGCTTTATTACACTGGCGGGTATTTCCACCCGTAACGGCATCCTCAAAACCAGCCATTACCTCAACCTGATGCGGCTCGAAGGGGAAAGTTTTACCCGTGCGATGATTATCCGGGGGTCACTGGAACGCCTGTCACCTGTGTTGATGACGGCTTTGGTGGCAGCGTTTGCGCTCATGCCGCTGCTGTTTGAAGCGGAACAGCCGGGAACGGAAATCCTGCACCCGGTGGCGGTGGTGATCTTTTCCGGGCTAATCAGCTCCACGCTGCTGGATACCTTCCTCACCCCCGCGATGTTCTGGCTGTTCGGGCGCAAACCAGCGGAAAAGCTGCTGGATATGGCAAGCGATGAAGCCCTGTAATTTTTAATTGTTGAATACCAAGGAGATAATCCATGAAATTGTTACCCACGTTGTTAATCGTCTGCGGTCTGCTGGCTTCCCCAATGGTGTTGGCGGAAGAGCCGCCCAAGCACGGTGAACCCGGACATGACCACGCCAAAGATCACGGGCAAACAACTACGCCTGAAGCCAAACCGGAAAATGAACACAAAGGCGAATCGGCGGAAGACCACGCCAAGCACGGGCATGAAGGGCACGACAACAAGGACGGCGAACACGACCATGCAGGGCATGACCACGCCCACGATGACCAACCACATCACGGCGGTATCGTGGCGGTAGTGGATGAAATCCATCACGAACTGGTGATGGCGGACGATGGTAAAGTCAGCTTGTATGCCGAAGGTCTGCCGCAAGGTGACGCGCTCAAGGCAGTCAAAGTCCGCCTGACTGTCCTGAAAGGCAAGGATAAACAGGAAGCCGAGCTGACCTTGGTGGAAGGGGACGAGCCACGCTTTGATGCACCAGCGGAGGTGAAACTGGTGGCGGGTGACAAGGTGGTGGCGATGATCCAACCAGCCGAAGGCAAGCCACGCATGGCGAAGTTTGAGATTCCAGCGGCAAAGTGACCTCAAGCAGTGTAGCGGTAACAATCCCGTCCTCCGCTACACTGCCTACTACAAGTCTTTTTGTATTTTGTAGTAGTATGTAGTATTATATTATTTACTACATACTACAAAGAACGTTAGCTATGGCACTCACCAAAGACCAAATTTTCCAAGCCGCCGACCAGCTCGCCGCCGCTGGCACTGCCCCCACGCTCGCCGCCGCTGGCACTGCCCCCACGCTCGCCGCCGTCCGTTCTGCTGTCGGCGGTGGCAGTTACACCACCATTAACGAAGCCTTGAAAGAGTGGAAAGCCAAACAGCAAGCCACCAATGCCCCGATCCGTGAGCCTGCCCCGGCAGCGGTAGCCACCCGCCTTGAAGAGCTGGGCGCGGACATTTGGGCGGTAGCCTTGGAACTGGCAAACGCCCGTTTAACCTCGGAACGTGAAGCACTGGAAGCCACCCGCCAACAACTGGAAACCGCGCAACAGGAAGCCACGGAACTAGCCGACCAGCTCAGTGCCGAACTGGAAACCCTGCAAGCCCAGCACCAGCAAGCCACCCAAGACCTACAAGCCGCTAGCACCACCATTGAAACCCTACGGCAAGAAAACGCCACCCTGAGCCGCCAGCTTGCCACCACCGAAGCACGAGCCGAAGAAACCACCAAACGCGCCGACGACCTCAAGGCAGAGCTACAACACGCCCACGCCGCCAACACGGAACAACGCCAACGCCACACCCACGAAGCGCAAGCCCTGCAAGCCACCCTCACCAGCACTAGCGAAACCCTGAAAACCCAGACAGCGGAAGCCGTGCGCCTGCAAGCCCAACTTGACCAGGCACAAGCCCAAATTGCCAACCTCCAACAGCAACAGCAGGCACAACAAGAACGCCATACCAGCGAGATCCAACAACAAGGGGAACGCTACGCCAATGAAACCCACCGCCTGAACGAGCGGCTTACCCAAGCACAAACGGAACGGGAACAAGCCCTACAAGCGGCGGGTGCTACCCGCGAAGAAGCGGCGGGAATGCGCGGGGAACTGGAAGCCCTGCGGGTACAGAACGCAGCATTGCTGGCAACCCTTACCCCGGTAACGGACATCCCCAAAGGCAAGGTAAGCAAACCACCCAAGACGTAACAGACCGTAACAATACAGTTACATTTTTAGCCGTGAAGGTTATCCCCAGAATCCGGGGATAACCTTGTGAAAAAGCCGCATAAGTCACTGATGCTGCATGGACTTACGGGAAAGATTAAAAAATAACCATATTCAGAACAACTGATAAGAAGTCAGTTGCTCCAGCCCTCAACGCATGAACGCCACCACGGGAATAATCTCCTGTGGCACTCGCCCGGTAGCCACCAGCAACTTGCGCCAGATCCCATACGGCGGGCTACTCTCCCCGGTCTTGAACGCCCTCAAATTACGCTCGGCATTGTTGCCCCGCATCCCCAACCATGCAGCCACCGCCTTATCACTCTTGTACTCAGAATGGCGTTTAAACTGCTCAATGTAGGCGTACACGATGTCCTGATGGGGCGGTTTCCAACGGTTTTCGGGTAACAGATGCTCGTTGCTGTACTGGCCCTCATCCATACCCAAATCCTCGATTATCGGCGCGGTCAGGTTCTGCTCTAGCTGCCGGATTGCCTCCTTGGTCGCCTGTTCAAAGATGAAGCGTTTTTGTGCCTCGATACTGGGTATGTTGATTTCCATGCTGATCCTCAAAAGGAGAGGGGCGTTAGCCCCTCACCCTGTTTAATGGGTTAGCGCAATATTGCGCACGTCTTCGGTGCGGATATGCACAAGGCTAAGTGTGCCATGTGCCAACGGCTTCCACTGCCCGACCTGGTGCAAGTTCATGAACACGTAGTAAAGATAATCAGGAAGTATAAGCGCGGTTTGCTCGATCCTGATACCAATGTAATAAGGGGAATAGGTTTTGGTGGGTTGCCCGATGGTTTCCAACGATCCCCGGCGAACTAACCAGAAATCAGCATCAGCAAAATCAAGGCGAATGGTCGCAACGTCTTTTAATCTCATGGGTTTAGCCTGCGGCACATCTAACCCTCTGACAGTCAGCGGTTTTCTGTGTGCCGAAACTAAATTATATTAAAAATCATAGACTTAATCAGTTAAAACCCGACATAAGGCACTGATTTTATTATGAGTAAATGAGTACATGAGCAGCCTTTCCCCGTCAACTATCGCCCATCGGCTTACTTGCCGTTGGGCGGTGGTTGCACGGCACGACCATAAATAAACTGGTGCGGGTGTTTCTGCCGCTGCGAGCTTTTACCAACACCCCCAACCTTTCCCCCACCCGCGCAACTGCTTAAAAAACAGGCGGCAGAAACACTTGCAAAACCTCTTCTCTTTTTCTTGCCGCTTGCGGCACAACCAACCGCGTAGCGGCCTTGAGGGAGGCGGCGCACGGCACATATCGAAGCCGAGAAAGTACCCCGCCGACATTGTGGAAGGCTAGTGACGCTGAAGCCAAGCCCAAAGCCACCGTAGCTGTGACTATTGGTCGCGCTTCCGCGTGTGCGGCGCAAGCCGGACAATAACGCGGTAGCAATAGCGACGAATAGGCACAGCGTAGGTGAGCGGCGGGCTTGAGCGTAAGCGGTACTAGACTGGAGCAATCACAGACAATGCCGTGCGTGTGTCTCGCGCAGGCGGCGAGCCGCTGGCGCTCTTGTGTGCCTGAGCTTTAGCTGTGGCACTCTTGCCGCAACGCGGCACAAACAAACCGCGTAGCGCCCTCAACGTGTTTGTTTAAGCCGCTTGCGGCGTAACAAAGATATTCTGCTGCCCGACTTTTGCATAAAACTTCTTATGCGACCCGAAGGGCGGCTACCGCCGTGTGCGACAAGAGCGAAGCGTCGCATAGCGCATAAGACGTTTTATGTAAAAATTGGGCAACCTCACCGCCGTTGTGTAAGCGGCTTGCCGCGTCACAACACCACAACGGGTTTGCATAAGCCGCTGGCGGCGTTGCAAAGGAAAACCGCGTAGCGACCACGCCGCCACTGGAAGTGACAACACGAACGCTTGCGGCCTTTCTTTACTCACCTTTGCCGCACGGAAACGCTAGAAAAGAGGCACGGCTTACACGCTGGAGCGCGACAGCACCGACGGGCTGGCACGGGCAACCGCTACGGAGCGCGGACGTTCGGCTGCTTCCACCCGCTTTCCCCCTAATAAATCCCCGAAGTCAGCACAGCAGCAATGACTAGGAACAGAACAACAGTGGCAGCAGCAACCAGCACCGCCAGCGTGAAAGAAAGACGGTTAAAGCTCATGCGTTCCCCGCAACTTTGTTGACCAGTTGAATAGTGGTGTTATGTCCGGCAAGGGTTTCATCCAGCCATTCCCATAGCCGGTGAAATTGGCAGGCTTCGGTGGTTCCCCAGCGGAAACCTTCCAGCCATTCCCCGGCTTCGGTTTCATCTTGTGGCAGGTAGTAGCCGTGGGCTTGTTCCGGGTATTTGCCCCACATCCAGCCGGAGATCCAAAGGGTGTTAGTGTCGTGTTCCGTCATGGTTTTTCGCCCATTTTTCCAAAAGTAGCCTGTCGATACGGTGTTTTTCTTCCAGCAGGTCGCGCAGTACATCACGTTCCCACAGTTCCACCACCGCACGTTTCAGCCAGTCGCTTGCTGCGGGGTCGGTGCTGATGGTTTGTAGGTGGGTTTCCAGCCGTTTCAATTGTGCTTCCACTGTGCCGTATCCGTGTTGTTCTTCGGTCATTGGGTCGTTACTGGGGCTTTCGCCGTTTTGGGTTTCTTCTTGTTCAGCCCTTCCCGTTCCAGCCAGTTGTACAGGGTGGATTTGGAACAATCCACCAGTTTGGCAATGGCGCGTTTGCTGATGTCCTTGGCCAGATAACGGCGGATTTCATCGGCGCGGGCATCCAGTTTCACCGTTTCTGCCCTGCCCTTCGGTCTACCCAAGGTCACGCCGTCGGCTTTGCGTTTTGCCAAGGCTTCTTTGGTGCGCAGGCTGATGAACTCGCGTTCGATTTCAGCCGCCATGCCGAATACCGTTGCCATGATCTTGGCGTTGAGGGAGTCGTCAAAGCGCATATTTTGCTTCACGACGTGGATCTGCATATTGTTGGTGCTGGCGTGTTCCAGCATTTCTAGCACCTGCAAAGTTGACCGGGCCATCCGTGAGATTTCCGCGAATACCGCCGTATCCCCCGGTTGCATGGTTTTCAGTAGCAGGTCGCCAATACGCCGCTCTTTCCACTTCACCTTGCCACTTACCGTGTCTTCGACAAATTGAATGTTGGTGATGCTGTTGCGGTTAGCGTACTCAAGAATGCCGTGCCGCTGGTTGTCCACGTCCTGCTGATCGGTACTGACCCGCAAATACGCATAATTTGCCATATCCCCCCTGTCCACTGAAAACCTTGATAGTGTTTTTTAGCACACCTTTACAGTCCATAACAAACCGTTTCTTACAAGCCGTATGTGGTTCACGTAAACGTTCGTTTTCCCGATACCATTTTATAGATAGATTTTTTCTATTCAAGCGATTATATTTTTTACCCCAGACGTTGCCGCAATTTCTGGCACAATTACGACCCGCAAAAACGGGCTTTTACAAGACACCACATAGTTTCCAGCCATTTTCCTTTTACCCCATACAGCTTTCGGGGTGGGTGGCGGAAGTGTCCAACAATAACAGACGACAAAAAAGCGAATAACGAGGCATGGAATTCTTAAAAATACGCCGTGGCACGGGGCAAATACGCGCTGACGGTAGCCGCTACGCTGTCCCACTGTACGTGACCAAAACGAAGCGCAAGGGAACAACAATCAGCGAAGAAGCGATTTCAACCAAACGCCCCATTCTGGTGACAGGAGCGCATGACTCCGGCAAGACAAAATGGGTGGAACGTCTGCACGAACACGCACGAGAAATCTGGGGAACCAAGTCGAAAACTGCCCCGCTCTACCTCAACACCCTTAGCCCGTTGTCGGCGTGGTGCGACGATCCCGACCTTGAGAAATGGTGGGAAGGCTTGCGTGTGACCGAAGAAGCGGCTGATCCCGCCACAGCGCGTGTACCGTGGAAAGCCCTCAAACAACATGACCGCGCCGAAGCCCTACCCGACTACTGCAAAGATACCAAGGCGGTGCTGTTCATCGACGACGCGCACAAACTCGCAGGGCGCAAACTCCAGATTGCCCGCAAATGTGTACTTGCCTCGCGCCTGTTCGTCATTGCTGCCAGCGAAGAGCAACGGATGCCGCCTAACCTGCGTACCGTCGTGATGCGGCGTGACCCTCAGATTTTTAGACTTGATACGGATGTTTCCTATGACGCAACCAATTTATTCATGTGGGCGGTCTTGGTCGCCTGTCTCGCTGCTGGCTGGTTTGAAGCCGCAATGGTACTGGGTGGGCTTAAAATGCTTGGCTCTGGTCGCCGTGCTGCTCGCGCCGATTAGTGCCAGTGCCGCCGATGAAACCGCCGACTACAACGCGGTGAAAGCCGAAACCCTGCGCTTGGCGGGTGTCGCTACCCCGGCAGGTGCTGAGGGTGAGGATACCAAAGTATCCAGCGAAACCGCCTCGGCTTGGTGGCCGTGGAAAGGTGGTGAAGCGGAAAAGCCGCCAGAACCCAAAACCTACAAAACACCGACAATGGTAGATGACGGGCTGGACTACCACGACAAACCCGCTGCCCTTGTACAAGCCCCTGCGCTGGATGCTGACGCAATTTACAAGTCGGTACTGGGCTGCTACCCGGAAAAGAGCAAATTCGACATTGACGTGGATTTACGCGCCGCGATCCGCTCCAGTGATGTGTTAGACCTGCAAGACACCACAACCGGGTTGGGTAAAAACTACGTGGGCATTGTCGCCTCGATGCCGCTGTATTCCGGGAAGGAACTCGACCGCGAGAAAGAACGCGAATACGTGCGCCGCAAAGACACTGCCAAGGCGGTTGCGGATTTCATCAGCGCGATTGCAGGCCGAAACCATGCTGTGCGTGAGCTGGCGTTATACCGCAGTTTGGAGGCACGTTCAGCGGTACGGGTACAGCAAGGCGTGACGGAATCCACCGAACAGGTGGGCTATTTGGAAAAGGTTGCCAGCTCTCAAGAAAAGCTGATTAACGAAGAAACCAAGATCATGGAAAGCCGTCTGTTGCTGTCGGGGATGTGTGACCCCAAGAACGCGGAAACCATTGGTGGATGGCTCAAGAAAGTATCAGCCGTACCAGATGCGGAATAGCCTCATATGAGTATTTGAGTAAATGAGTATTATAAAAACATGAAATGGATTAATCATTTAGCCATTGCCGGGGCTACTACGGCATTGGTAAGCCCTGCCCTTGTGCCTGTTGCCTTGCTTGGCTCGACAGCCCCCGATTGGCTTGAGTGGGCGCTGGAAAAATTCGGACACCGGGTACGCCATCGGACACTGACCCACATCATGTTGTACTGGATTGGGGCGTTGGTGTTCGCGCTGGTGCTGTGGGATTTCCACGGGATACTGGCGGCATTCGCTTGGGGCGGCTTGTCGCACGTTCTCGCGGATTCATTCACGGTGACGGGTGTACCCTTCTCGCCGTTCTCAGATCGCCGCTTCCACTTGTTCGGCGGGAGGCTACGCACGGGCGATAGTGGGGAATACATGGTTGCTTGGGGCGTTGTCGGGGTGTGCGTGGTGCTGGCACTGCTGTTCAAACCGCATGGCGGCGCGGGTTGGTATCCGTTTTTCTACGACTGGGCGGGGCTGTATCAGGATGGGGTGGTGGATGCGAAGGAATGGAAGGATAACCGCCTGAAGTTTTTCTAGCGGTTGCCCTTGGTTAGCGTAGGTAATGGTTAATCCACTCATTTACCAATGCTGACATTTCCTTGCCCTCCATTGCAGCCTTGGCTTTGAACTGCTTCATCACGGATTCGGGTAGGTTGACGTTCAAACGTTTCAACGGCTCTTTGGTCACGTCGGCAATGGCTGCGGTCTTCTGGTCGGTGTCACGGCTCTTTTTGGCGGCTAATGCGTCTTTCAAACTCACGGTAATAACTCCAATACGTCTTTTGCGATAGCTTCAATTTCTTCAATGGCTGGGTTGCCGGATTCGCTGAATACGGTCTGTCCGCTGGCTGCGGAGGTCGGGTAAATTACCCGCTGTGTTGTGCCGTGCGCAAGAATGGGAAAACCGTAGCCTTCCAGTGCTTCCGCCACTTCACCCGATAGCTTGGTGTTCTTGATGGCACGGCTGATTAGGAACGCGGCGGCGGGTTTGCCGTTGGTGATTTCTTGCCGCGCTTTAATCACCTCCACCAGGTCGGCAGCCGCCCAAATGTCGTAAGGGCTAGGCTGTACCGGAATAAGCACCACATCGGCAGACTTCACGGCGGCGGCGGCTAACCTCGCCACCTGCGGCGCACCGTCAATTACCACGAAATCATAACCGCCCATGATGGCTTTAAGGTCGGTCGCCAGCGTTTCACGGTCAAGCCCGACTACGGGCAGCAGTTGCCCCCCGTTGGCTTCGTTCCAATCCCGTGCGCTACCCTGCGGATCGGAATCGACCAGTAGTACCTTGGCATCCGCCAGCTTGAGCGCGTGGGCCAGGTTGGTGGCTATAGTGGTTTTGCCAGACCCGCCCTTTTGGTTCAGAACGGCGATAACGTGCGCCATGAGTAAACCCTCAGATAAGTAAATGAGTATGTGAGTATAGAGCAACGTTGAAAAAACGCCTCATTAACTACTAAATCCCCATTTTTATGTACTCATATACTCATCTGAGTATTTATTCATGACTATCTGATTCTTTCTTTTCCACCCTGCCCTTGCGCACGGTGTTTTGTCGCGGGTTTGGTGGTTCAGTGTCTGCCTACCTTTCATCGCGCCCTGCAAGCCCTCTTTCTTCCTGCCTGTAAGCCTCTACAAGCCGTTTTCCGCGTATGCGGCATACGGAACTAGCCAGAAACCTTCTTAAATCGCGTAGCGGCTAACGTAGTGCGTTGTAAACGCACCTCTTGGTTACGACAGTAACCCTAGTACTTATCGAGCAAAGCGAGATTCCTTATTGCAGTGCGTTACAATGGGGTCAATGCTTCCAGTTGAGGGAATTGGCATATGAGTTATCGGGAATTAACCGAAGTAGAAAAAGACTATCTTGCCCAAGGTGGTCGGGTGTTTCTTGTGAGTGATCAGAACGAAGTAGTGATTTTCAAGAAGGGTGAAGAGCCTTTCTACAAGAAAGATCATGGTACAGGTGTAAGTCTTAAGTACCACACTGAAGATCTTGCCTTGCAACATGCTTGGATTACCGCTTGCTTATCCGAAGACAAACCGATGGTCGAGGGTGTTGTTGTTGGGCTACTTGTCAGCGCACCTACGCGCACGCTGCGCACGTAGTTTTTAAATACGTTTTTAAGATAAGAGTTTTTAGGCTTGTGGATAACTTTCCTGAAAGCCTTGCTGTGCCTTGCTTTCCAGCCGAGTCGATGACCACTAACTATGACTTTTTTAGTGCGCTTTCTTGGCGAACTATGACTTTTTTAGTGCCAACTATGACTTTTTTAGTGCTGTTATCAGAAGTGAAATAGGACTTTTTTAGTGCCAACTATGACCTCACTAGTGCGGAGTCCTATTAATTATGACTTGAATGTTTAGGTCATTTTAAGTAAGAATGACTTAATTGGTTCGGGGTCATAGTCAATATGAGTAACTTGGTTAAATATGCAGTTCCAGAAGGCGAGTATGGCAAAGCCGTAGCGTTGGGTGATCTTCATGTAAACATGAGCAACACCTTGGTTCGTGCTTCCCACGGACTGAACTTGGTTGAAAAGCGCATTATTATGGCTTGTATTTCCACCATGGACAGTATGCGGATTGGCAAACGCGACCAATACGATCAGGCATTAGTTAGGCTGAGTGCTAAAGACTATGGGGGTGAATTTGGAATTGGTAGAAACAACGCTTATAACGAACTGAAAGCTGCTTCTGAAAGCCTGTTTGAACGTTATGTTGTCATGCGCAATGAAACCCCTAAAGGCATGAGAGTACACAAGTTTCGTTGGGTATCTGGCGTGGTTTATCTCGAAGGCGAAGGCATTATAGAACTCACCTTTACCCGTGAGGTGATGCCTTACCTTACCTTCCTGCGTGGCAAGTACACCAGTTACCAACTCAAAGTTGCCTCTGCCCTGCGCTCGGTCTATTCGTGGCGGCTACTGGAATTATTCAAGTCGTGGGAAACCACCAAAGAGCTTTACGTCACGATGGAAGACTTCCGGCGCACGATGGAGATCCCAGAAAGCTATGTTTACGCTGATGTTCGGGTGAAATGCATCGACGTTGCCGTTAAAGAACTCCAAGAGAAAAACAACCTAAACATTACGTGGACACCCATCAAGAAAAGCCGTGCTGTGACTTCTCTACGCTTCAAGTGGAAAGAGGATGATCAAATCAAGTTGAACCTAGAAGGAGGTGAAATCATCAAGCCTAAGCGTACCCGCAAGGCAAAGAAACCAGATGAGTAAATGAGTATGTGAGTAAATGCGCCCTACCCCAGAAATCTCACCTTCTGGGACAGGACTTCACATTAACGACTAAACGGAGTCGAAAATATGCCTACGAATGATAACCCGTTCCCGCGTTCTGGGAACAACTTCACGACGATACTTTGCCTTGATGACATCAAAGACCCTGATGCTTTGTTAGAAGCACTTGAGTTAGAGATGGTGTTTTTTGAGTTTGAGCTACCGCAAACCATGCAAAAGCGTACCGATACGGTGGATAGCGGCTTATCGGCTAGTGCTGAAACCGCTGAAGAGGCTCGTTAGAAGCAAAGCTACACGGTGAAATTCTTTGCTGTGTTGTTGAGACAGAACCCCTGCGGAAACGTTGGGGTTCTGTTTTGGTGGGGCAGGGTGGTACTAATCAACATACTCATGCACTCAAATGAGTATATGAGTATTGAGGCGTTACATTTACGATGCGTCTGTTTCGCTGGGCAGTTGCCCGTAAAATTCGTGCAGCTTGTCTTGCAGCAATTTCTTGTCAGGCAGGCAAGTTTGGTACTCGGCGATCAGGGCAGGGGAAAGCGAACGGCTCAGGGCATATTCCACAATTTCATCATCTTTGCTGGCGCATAGCAGCACCCCAATAGCCGGATTCTCATGCCGCTTTTTCACGTCCCGATCCAGTGCTTCCAGATAGAATTCCACCCCAATAGCCGGATTCTCATGCCGCTTTTTCACGTCCCGATCCAGTGCTTCCAGATAGAATTCCAGCTTGCCGAGGTATTCCGGCTCGAAACGCCCGACCTTCAATTCAATGGCTACCAGACAGTTCAACCCCCGGTGGAAGAACAGCAGATCCAGCGCGAAATCACGTCCACCGACTTGGAGCGGAAACTCTGAACCGATAAAGCAGAAATCACGCCCCAGCTCTGCCAGAAAGTTCTTGAGCTTGTGCAATAGACCACGGTGTAAATCGGCTTCGCTGTGATCATCAGGTAAACCCAAAAACTCCAGCATGTAGGCATCTTTGAACACATTGTCAGCTTGCGGGTGCATTTGTCGCACCAGTGGTGCGACTTTTAGGGGATTGAGGACGGTACGCTCAAACAGGGCACTTTTGAACTGGCGTTCCAGCTCACGCTTGCCCCATTGTTCACGGGTAGCAAGGCGGAGATAAAACTCACGCTCTTCTTGGCGCTTGGCTTGCCCCATGATGATTAGGTTGTGTGTCCACGGCAGTTGTAGTGCCATTTCCTGCAAGCTTTTATCATCGCGGTAGGTGTTGTAGAACTGGCTCATTCTGAACAAGTTGCTGCGGGTAAAACCGCGTAACCCCGGCTGATGGTGGGCGACGTGTTGGGCAAGTTGCTCTACCACACCATTGCCCCATTCGGCACTTTCCAGCTTTTTGCTGATGATTGCGCCTATTTGCCAGTATAAGCCGAGAAGGGTGGTGTTCACTGCCTTGAATGCCTGTTGCTTGGCAGTCTGGATGAGTTGTACCACTTCGGTGAAAGTGGCTATTGCGGTGGTGGGGAGGTTGCTATTCATGGGCTTGAGCGTAGCAGGTCGGGGCAGGGTGGGGAAGATGCGGGAAGTATCACAATGGCAACGCTTAAAAATCCATCTATAATACGGCTTTTTTCTGGGCTACGAATAACATTGAAACAACCAATCATTACGCTGGCAGTAGTCGGCATCGCTGCGGTTTCCCTGATGGGCTGTCAACTGAAAGAAGATTCGATGGATTACTTCAAGAACGAGTCCGAGGTAATGATCATCAAGGGGCAGAACCACGACTTGAACATTGAGAACCGCCTTGATCGGGTGTCGCTGTATGGCAGCGTGGATATTACCCACGATCAGGCAGGACTGGCGCAAGCATTACGGCTGAAAGGGGTGGTGGATGGCATGGTATCCACATTAGCAGAGGAACAAACGAAAGGTGTCTTGCCTGCCAACATCGTGCCTATTTTGCACTACAGCATACCCGTTCCTCCAACGCCTCCAGCAACCGACAATGTGCCGCTGTCTGGCTTTGGCATCCAGCAAGCTGTTCCAACACGCTACGGATAGCCTGCAAATCCCGAATTTTGGCATCGACTTCCGCCAGATGTGCCTGTACCAGTTGATCGGCTTCATGGCAAGGCTGCTGGGGTTGGTCTGCCAGTTGCAGCAAGGAATGGATTTCTTCCAGCCCAAAACCCAAGGATCGCCCGCGCCGGATGAACCGCAAGCGTTTGACATCCTCCCCGTCATAATACCGATAGCCGCTGGCTGAACGGGTGGGGATCGGTAATAGCCCGCTGCGCTCGTAATAGCGGATGGTTTCCACTTTCACGGCAGATTGTTTGCTTAACATGCCGATGGTTAGTTTTTGTTGCATGGCTTGACCCTGTAGCGACTATAGGGTTTAGCATAACTCCAACGTAACCCTTTGGAGAAATGTATGAGCGCACAATGCGGTTGTAACCACAGTTGCAGCACCGAAGCTAAAACCCCGCATGGGCGTTACCGCCTGATTCTATGGCTGGCGTTGCTCATCAATGCCGCCATGTTTGGGGTAGAAATGCTGTTCGGGGTCTGGGCGCAATCGGCTTCTCTGCTGGCGGACTCGCTCGACTTTTTCGGGGATGCTGCGAACTACGGTATCAGCTTGTGGGTGCTGGGTATGGGGCTGGCTATCCGCGCCAAAGCGTCCTTGTTGAAAGCCGCGACGATGGCAGTATTTGGGGTGTGGGTGCTGGGTCGTACTGGCTGGGGGCTATGGACAGGAAACTTACCGGATGCCGTGACCATGGGCAGTGTCGCACTGCTGGCGCTGGCGGCTAATGCGGCGGTTGCCGCCATGCTGTACGTTTACCGTGAGGGTGACAGCAATAGGCGCAGCGTGTGGATCTGCTCCCGTAATGATGCCATCGGCAATGTAGCGGTGGTATTGGCTGCGGTAGGGGTGTTCGGCACAGCTTCCGGCTTGCCTGACCTGATTGTGGCGGGGGTGATGGCAACGCTGGCGTTAACCGGGGCGTGGCAGATGTGGGGGTATGCCCAGCAGGATTTGCACCGTGCAGCCGCTGCCTGATGTTTTTTCCCGCTGGTCTTCAGGATGCTTGCCTTGCATTACGGTACTGGTTTACGCTGCACCCATGAGAAAACCAACCATCCACCGCCTACTGTCGTTCTTGCTTGCCTGCGTCCTGCTGGCACAAACGGCTGTGGGCGTGGCGGGTTGGCACGTTGATTTCCCGCTGGTTGCCCATGAGCACCAGTCCCTGCATTGCGCAACATTGGAACAACACCATGCCACCCACCATGCAGGGGAACAGGATAGCGTAGGCGAACACCATCACCAGTGTTGCCACACCCCAGCGAGCAATGTGGCTGTCCCCATGAACACGCTGCTTGTGCCACAGGCAGAAACTGCCGCGTTACTCCCCCTTTTTTCCGCCGAAGCCTACCGTAACCCTCACGCTGATTTGCTGATCCGCCCACCGATTGCCTGACCGCGTTTTCATCAAACTTCACTTTTTGATTGTTTAAACCGGATTCAGGAATACACCATGAACAAGACACTGCTGGCGGCATCATTGTCGTTGTTGGCTGTACCGTTATTGGCACTCACTGCCAACAACGCACACGCGGAAAACCTATTACAAGTCTATCAACAAGCCAAAAACCATGATGCACAACTCCAGGCTCAAGAAAGTG